>NZ_JAGYWV010000039.1:0-1029 GCF_019279065.1 Psychrobacter sp. BF1 | reverse complement strand
ATCCCCACCCGATTTTCATAGGTTTAGGGGTTAAAAAGCTAACTAACTGTCGAAATACAGTCTTATCATTGTTAAAGAACACCAAGTGAAGGCCCTCAATCAACACATCCAGGCCAAGCGCAAACAAACTGGCTTGAGGTCGAGCGTTTGACTTTAACTTGCGCTTTAACGGCTTATCTTTGTCTTTATAAATACCGACATGATAAGCCCAACAAAATGCTAAGGCGTTCACTGCGACTAATTTACTGACCCGATCAAGATGGGTTAAGTGGGTATCTTCAAGATTAAAGCCACGGCCCTTTAGACAAGCAAATAAAGTCTCAATCTCCCAACGCTTAGCATCGCTTGTCATCGCATCCACTGTTTCTAGTTGATTGGTGGCCACAATCACTAAACCATAGTCTTTATCACGCTTGGCAAATACTCGAACCAAACAACCATCGACAGTCAGTATTCGTCCATGTCGATATGTTTCTTGATGGCTAACATGGCGTAATAACTCTTTAATCTGTACCAACTTGCCATGATGATTCTTAACTTTACTGTTCTTCTTAATCCGTATGGCAAAGGGTATGTGATTATTGGTGAGCCAGTTAAACCATTTTTCGCCAACAAACTCTCTGTCTGCTACTATCATCTCAAGGTTATCTTTGCCAAATTGTTTGATAAACCGCTCAATAAGTTCACAGCGTTCAAGATGGTTTGTATTACCTCGCTTATCTAGCATTTGCCAGTATAAGGGGATGGCTATCCCTTTATATACCACCCCTAGCATAAAGATGTTGAGGTTACTTTTACCCCATTTCCAGTTGGTGCGGTCAATGGTTAAGGTGACTTTGCCTAGCCCAAATAGTCGATATATCATCAAAGCCAGTTGATTGTAGTCTATCCTCGCTTCGGCAAAAAATCGCTGTAGTCTGCGATAGTGACTGTCGGTCTTGCCACCCTTAGGAAGGTGTCTTGCTATTTTTTTTAAGATTACTGCTTTGAGCAGTAATCAGGGCTATTATCATTAGGCTCAAACAATTG
>NZ_JAGYWV010000038.1:0-1030 GCF_019279065.1 Psychrobacter sp. BF1 | reverse complement strand
TAACCCCAATTCGGGATAAGCGAGAAAGAAGTAAAAAAAGAAGTCCAAATCCGCTAAAGTAAGTTTACCAAGACAAACGATAGCGAAAAGAGGACTTCTTACATGGACAACCTAACCGAACTTTACTGCCACATCGACGACTTTTATAAGGCATTCAAACCTGAGTTTGAGGCTCACCTTATCGCCAATGGGCGGCGGCGATTAAGACCATGCCAGATAAGTGTATCAGAGATTATGACCATTCTGATATTGTTTCATCAGTTGCGTTATCGACAGTTTAAATCTTTTTACTATCATCACCTGCTTGGCATGATGAGAGATGCGTTTCCAAACTTGCCGAGTTACTCACGGTTCATTGAACTTATTCCACGTAGTGTCCTGCCCTTATGTACCTACTTACAAAGCATGATGGGTGACTGTACTGGGGTAAGCTATATTGATTCAACTAAGATTGCAGTTTGCCATAACAAACGTATCTATCGACATAAAGTGTTTGAGGGTCTTGCCACCCGAGGTAAAAGTAGCATGGGCTGGTTCTACGGCTTTAAGCTACATGCCATCATCAATCATAAAGGTGAGCTGCTCGCTGTCAAAGTGACGACTGGCAATACGGATGATCGAGCGCCTGTTAAAGAGATGGCAACCCCTTTATTTGGCAAACTGTTCGGTGATAGGGGATATATCAGCAAAGCACTCAATGAATGGTTGGCGCAGAACAGCAATATCACGTTGATCACTAAGCTTCGACGTAATATGAAACAGCAGATGCTAGAACCTATGGATGAGGCACTGCTCAATCACCGCTCTTTGGTCGAAACGGTGTTTGGCGAACTGAAAAATTTATGTCAAATTGAACATTCTCGTCATCGCAGTGTCACGGGGTTCATCACTAATTTGCTATCAGGTTTAATCGCGTATTGCTGGTTTCCCTATAAACCCACTATTAAATATATGCCATTACAAGGATAAAAGTCATAATCCAAATATAATCAATGCTTTATGATAAGGCTTATCCCGAATTGGGGTTAAT
>NZ_JAGYWV010000037.1:0-1073 GCF_019279065.1 Psychrobacter sp. BF1 | reverse complement strand
AGTCCTGCTGCACTGCCAGCACCTAATAGCGTCAAACTAACCAAACCACTTGCTGTGCCACTAGCGATACTTTCGCTCATGCCTTTATCTACAAGTGCTTTCGCTATCTTCTCTTGGATATTATTAAGCGTCGGTGCAGCTGCTGCAACACCACCTGTGGTTAATGCGCCCTCAACACTACCAGTACCTAATGCGCCAAGTGCCGTATGAGCCGCAACACGATAGATACCGCCTTCATCCCATTTTTTAATAGCTTCTAACTTTTCATCAATACTAAGAGTATTATCAGCTCTAATCGCTTTGATACGATTATTGGCGAAGTCCCCTACTGCCTTTGGCGCTTCCTTGCCGAACTCCTTAGTAATCTGATTCTGCGCTTGCAGCTCCTCAGTGACACGAGTGGCATCAAACACACTCTCAAGCTTGCCGCCAAGGACTTCGCGGTTCTCAGTAGTGAGCATACCTTGCTCGTCGTTATAACCACTGACACCGCCTTTGGTGATACTGCTATTACTATCACTGTCTGTGCCGTAGCCAAGACCATTCATGGTGGCTTGTGGTTTATCTTTGATCTTACCGACACTTAAACCAGCAGAGATCGCATCACCGTCATAACTTGTGGTGTTTACGATGTCGGTTGAGGTGACGCCTTGTTTAAAGACGATATTGCTCTTGCCATTGGCTTGTGCTTCCTCTGATGTAGTGAAGACTGCGCCTTTGAAGTTACCTTTGCCTTCAACGATTAGATCGGCTTCATTGGCGAAGAGGCCTGTTTGTTGCCCGACAATTTTAGAATTCGCATTGATGTTAGTCTTAGCGCCATTGACAGAGAGGCTGGAGCCTTTACCGTTACCCATGAGGTCAACATCAAGGTTAAAGCCTGCGCTCTTCTGATTGCTGTCGTACTCGTAAGTATCTTGTGGACTCTCTAAGGTCACATTGCCGCCGATAACGCCTTGGACTTTATCCGTGTTAAAGACCACGCCTTTACCGTTGAGATCGTTACCAATATTAAAGGTAGTGGTGCCACCGACGTTGACTTGGCTATCGGCATAAGTGACTGAGTCGCTGTT
>NZ_JAGYWV010000036.1:0-1213 GCF_019279065.1 Psychrobacter sp. BF1 | reverse complement strand
CCAATAAAAGAGGAAATACTCATGGCAAAGGCCAAGTTTGAACGCAAAAAGCCACACGTCAACGTCGGTACTATTGGACACGTTGATCACGGCAAAACTACATTAACGGCTGCTATTGCAACTGTTGCGGCTATCACTTCAGGTGGCGAAGCTAAAGACTACGCGTCTATTGACTCAGCTCCAGAAGAAAAAGCACGTGGTATTACGATTAACACAAGTCACGTAGAGTATGACACTGAAGCTCGTCATTACGCTCACGTTGATTGCCCAGGTCACGCCGATTATGTTAAAAACATGATCACTGGTGCGGCACAGATGGATGGTGCTATTCTTGTAGTATCAGCTACTGATGGTCCTATGCCACAGACTCGTGAGCACATCTTGCTTTCACGTCAGGTTGGTGTTCCATACATCGTCGTATTCATGAACAAATGTGATGTTGTTGATGACGAAGAGTTGTTAGAACTAGTAGAAATGGAAGTTCGTGAATTACTTAGCGACTATGATTTCCCAGGTGATGACACGCCAATCGTTCATGGTTCAGCTACTGAAGCGCTAAAAGGCTCACAAGAAAAATACGGTCAGCCTGCTATCGTAGAATTGCTAGGTATCCTAGACACTTATATCCCTGAGCCTGAGCGTGAAATCGATAAGCCTTTCCTAATGCCTATCGAAGACGTTTTCTCAATCTCTGGCCGTGGTACTGTTGTAACTGGTCGTGTTGAGTCTGGTATTGTTAAAGTAGGCGACGAGATTGAAATCGTTGGTATCCGTGACACTCAAAAAACCACTTGTACTGGTGTTGAGATGTTCCGTAAACTGCTTGACGAAGGTCGTGCTGGCGAAAACTGTGGTGTACTACTACGTGGTACTAAGCGTGAAGATGTTCAACGTGGCCAAGTACTAGCTAAGCCAGGTTCTATCACTCCTCACACTAAGTTTGACGCTGAAGTATATGTATTGTCAAAAGAAGAGGGTGGTCGTCATACACCATTCCTAAACGGCTATCGTCCACAGTTCTATTTCCGTACTACTGACGTAACTGGCGCAATCCAATTACAAGACGGTACTGAGATGGTTATGCCTGGTGATAACGTTGAGATGGGCGTAGAGCTTATCCACCCAATCGCTATGGACAAAGGTCTTCGCTTCGCTATTCGTGAAGGCGGCCGTACTGTAGGCGCTGGTGTTGTTGCTACTGTTCACGCATAAG
>NZ_JAGYWV010000035.1:0-1302 GCF_019279065.1 Psychrobacter sp. BF1 | reverse complement strand
GAGAGTTTCCCAAACTTTGTGTAACTGCTTATAATCCACTAACCGGAGAATAAGCAATGACTACTCAATCTGACCTTAAAAAACTGGCTGAGCAAATGGCTGGTAGCATGAAAAGCTTTGATGACCTCAAAGACTTTCAGAAGCAGCTCATGCAATCGTTTATCGATACTGCCTTAGAGGCTGAGATGGAAGAGCATCTCGGCTACCCTAAGCATGAGAAAGCCGACAAACCTAACAAACGCAATGGGCACACTAAAAAGAGAGTCCGCAGTGACACAGGCGATCTTGATATCTCAACCCCAAGAGACCGTGATAGTAGCTTTGAGCCTGTATTGGTTGCTAAGCAACAAACCCGCATCTCAGGTCTTGACGACAAGATCATATTCCTTTACGCCAAGGGTCAAACCACCATGGAGATTGTAGAGAGCATTAAAGAGCTCTACGACGTCGACATCTCAAGCAGCTTGGTTTCCAGAGTCACGGATAATATCTTAGACGACATCATCGCTTGGCAGAACCGGCCACTGAGCAGTGTTTATCCTATCGTCTACTTAGACTGCATCGTCGTTAAAGTACGTCAAGACAAGCAGATCATCAACAAGGCTGTCTATCTGGCGCTAGGTGTGGGACTTAACGGTAAAAAAGAGCTGCTTGGTATGTGGCTATCAGAGAATGAAGGCGCTAAGTTCTGGCTGGGCGTTCTCACTGAGCTACAAAACCGCGGAGTACAAGACATCCTCATTGCCTGTGTTGATGGTTTAAAGGGCTTCCCTGATGCCATCAATACCGTCTACCCCAATGCTCAGGTTCAGCTGTGTATCGTACACATGGTGCGCTATTCAATGAAGTTTGTACCGTGGACGGATAAAAAGGCCGTAGCGGCTGATTTAAAAGCCATCTATGGCGCTGATACACTTGAGATGGCAGAGGCCAATCTTGAGCACTTTGATGAGGTGTGGGGTGAGAAATATCCGCATGTGGTCAAGTCTTGGCGTAATAACTGGGAGGGCTTAACGGTGTTCTTTGGCTACCCTAAGGACATCAGAAAAGCGATTTATACCACCAATGCGATAGAGTCGCTAAACAGTGTGATTCGGACGGCGGTGAATAAGCGTAAAGTATTCCCCTCTGATCAAGCAGCTTTCAAGGTGGTGTACCTAGCAACCCAGCAGGCATCCAAAAAATGGTCGATGCCCATCCGTAACTGGACGTCTGCTTTAAATCGCTTTATGATTATGTTTGATGATCGTATCAGCAGGCATTTAATCTAAATGGCAGTTACACAGAATCTGGGATGGGCTC
>NZ_JAGYWV010000034.1:0-1312 GCF_019279065.1 Psychrobacter sp. BF1 | reverse complement strand
TAATGAACCGCCCCGACTATATCGGAGAGTGATTTACTTGAGTCAGGCAGCCATGCCTGACAGGATTAAATTATCATAATACCGCTTTTCAAACTCAAAGGGTGACACATAACCAATCGTGCTATGCAGTCGTATTTTATTAAACCAATCCACCCATTCAAGGGTTGCCAGTTCAACATCATTGATACCAGTCCAGTTCTCCTTTAAATAGTCAATTACCTCAGATTTATAGAGTCCATTGACCGTTTCAGCCAGTGCATTATCGTATGAATCACCAGTCGTGCCGACAGAAGCGATGATACCAGAGTCACACATTTTGTCAGTATAGCGAATGGATAAGTACTGAACCCCTCGATCACTGTGATGAATGACATCCTTAGGGTTGTTCCTGTCTGCTATCGCCTGATTTAGCGCAGCCATAACCATATCGGTATTCATGCGATTCGATACTTTCCAGCCCACAATAGCGCGAGCAAATACATCAATAATAAAAGCGGTATATACCCAGCCGCTAGTTGTTTTTATATAGGTGAAGTCAGCTACCCAAAGCTGATTGGGTTGACGTGCATTAAAGTTACGATTGACTAGGTCATCAGCGCGTTTTTGGTCGTCACGGCTGTTGGTGGTAATCTTACCCTTACCGCGCCAGACACCTTGCATACCATACTGCTTCATTAAACGCTCTACGGTGCAACGAGCAACCTTTACGCCATCAGCCTTCATCTGCTGCCAGACTTTACGAACACCGTAACGGCATTTACTGTCCTGCCAGATACGTTTGATTTCGCTGATGTAGAAGTCGTCATGCTGACTGCGTAATGGGCGCTTGTCAGGGCACTCTTCTAAGTCTTTAGCACGGTGATAGGTTGATGGGGCAATCGGTAGTACTCTACAGATTGGCTCGATCCCATATTCTTGCTTGTTAACATCAATGAAATCGACCATTATTTCGGTGGGCGGTCGAGCTCCGCCTGGGCGAAAAAAGCCGCAGCCTTCCTGATGATTTCATTAGCTTGCTTAAGTTCTTTATTCTCGCGTTCAAGCTCTTTGATGCGTTCTTTATCACTTTGCGCTTGTACTGAGGCAGGAATAGTTTGATCGATGTGCTTTTTATGCCAGGATCGCAGGGTCTCAGGTGTGCAGCCAATCTTAGGGGCGATGGCTTGAATCGCTGACCAGGTAGAGGGGTAGTCGCCTGCCGCTTCAATGAGCATGCGAACGGCGCGTTCTTTAATCTCAGGAGTATAATGTCGTGTTTTCATTGTCGTATTCTCTCAGAATATTAGGTCTCCGACAATCCCGGGGCGGTTCA
>NZ_JAGYWV010000033.1:0-1663 GCF_019279065.1 Psychrobacter sp. BF1 | reverse complement strand
CGGTGTTTGTCAACATAGTTGTCACCAATTTACCAACTAAGCAACTCTCATTTCATCAATTGATTTCGGTTCTTTTAACGGGTTCAATGTCGTTGGAGGGACGGGCGTACAATTTCTCACTTCGCGCGATCCCCAACGAGTAAGATTTAATGTTTTAGCACTCTCCATCGTCTGCTTACGCTTCGCTAAGATAGCTTTATCCTCACCAGTATGGCGCTCATTAGGCGTCACGAAGCGAAGCTGACTGTGTTTATGCTCAGTATTGTACCAATGCGTAAACTCAAGTACCCAATCCCTTGCTGTCTCAAGGCTGTTAAAGCCCTCAGTTGGCCAATTAGAGCGGTACTTGCACGTCTTAAACAGCGACTCTGCAAAGGGATTATCATTACTCACTCTCGGACGACTATAAGACGTCACCACCCCAAGCTCATAAGCTTTCATGCGCATGGTTTGAGCTTTCATTGGCGCCCCATTGTCAGAGTGCAAAACCACCCCTGAATGCAGGCACTTCTCTTTAATTAAAGTACGTTGCAACAGCCGAGCGGCAAGCTCTCCTGACTCGTGATCATAAACTTCTTGACCGACGATTTTACGGCTATACACATCTTCAATCATGTACAAATAATAGAACTGACCTCGCACGGGGCTTGGCAGATAAGTAATGTCCCAACAGAATACTTGGCAGGGTCCTGTGGCGGTAAAAGACTGCGGGGCACTATAGGCACGAGGTGCAAGGCTACGTCCTCTATGACTTAGTTGACTATGTGCTTTCAGCACTCGGTAAAAGGTGGACTCTGAAGCATGATAGATACCTTCATCGAGTAAGGTTGGAACGATCTGCGTCGGTGGTAGGCTTGCAAAGCGAGGCTCACTGCAGACAGCGATAATGGCTGCTGTTTCATCGCTCGTGAGCTTATTGCTTGGCATAGGACGCAAAGCTTTAGCACGTTTGTCATGACGTATTTGCCCCTCTTGATACCATCGCCTATAGGTGCGCACACTAATGCCAGCCTCGGTACAAGCAGGCGGTAGTCTTGCGCCTGAATCGTTGGCTTCTTGAATAAGGGTGATGGTTTGCTTACGCTGTGGCAGTGAGGTTAGTCGTCCTCGTTTTTGTCCGTCTCCCAGAGCGCATTCAGCTTTTTTCTGAGCACCAGTAAGGCCGCTGTTTCGGCAAGGGCTTTTTCCTTACGATTCAGCTCACGCTCTAGTTTTTTAATCTTTTTAAGGTCTGCTTGATGTTGACGCTTATCGGTCAGGCTTTGCTGCTGGGCTTTATTAAATCCTGATAGTGCGCCTGCTCGCCATGCTTTGATTTGTTCAACATATAGCCCTTTGCTACGGCAGTATTCGCTAAGCTCGGTCTCTGATAGTCCGCTGGTCTCTATGATGGTGGCAAGCTTGGTTTCGCTTGACCAGTTGTCAGGGGTGCTCTTATTTCCAGGCATGGGCTGTCCTTGGTCGCGGGCTTTATTACGCCAATTATACAGGGTCTGTAATCCTATGCCTTCACTTCTTGCAACTTCTGCTACGCTCTTGTTCATCGGTGGCGATAGCTTGCTTAATATGATTTGTTTTCTCTCTTCACTGTATCTTGACATCTTCATTCCTTGTCGCCCCCTTTACATTATTTTAGGGGTGACAACTATCGTGACATAGGGGG
>NZ_JAGYWV010000032.1:0-1803 GCF_019279065.1 Psychrobacter sp. BF1 | reverse complement strand
TTAATAATATCCAAGAGAAGATAGCGAAAGCACTTGTAGATAAAGGCATGAGCGAAAGTATCGCTAGTGGCACAGCAAGTGGTTTGGTTAGTTTGACGCTATTAGGTGCTGGCAGTGCAGCAGGACTCGATACCTCAAGTACGGTAACAGCGACTAATGTGGATGCTAATAATCGGCAGTTGCATCCGCAGGAACAAGACTTGGCTTATATTTTACTCAAGAAAGCAAAAGAGAAAGGCTGGAAGCGTGCTGATGGTAAACCTTACACTCTACAAGAAATAGAGGATGCTTTACGATGGGCTAATAGTACAAAGTATGGCGAACAATGGACGAGCAAAAGAACAGTAAAAATTCATAAAAATGCCAGTAAGGATGGTATTAATAAAGCCATGTACGACCATGGAATAGCATCAGATTTTGATTCTAGACTATGGAAGACTACTTCTACTGGAGAGTACACTACTATTACCCAAAATTTCAATAACATTGAAAAACCTGATACTAATCTCGTTAATTTTATTAAGGGAGAAACGAAGAGTTATGGCTATAGTTGGACTAGTGGTGTGCCTCAACCATACAATGCTAAAACAGCAGGGCCTACTTCAAAACCTAAACCTACCACAACGGCACAAATAATTCCTCAAAGAAGTTTAGATAACAAAAATCAAGCTATTATTAATAATAACGGCTCAATTGATTCAGGGTCTTTACCAGCAGCGCAACAACAGGCAAATCAAAAGACATTTGACGCTGCTGTTATGGTAGTGGATGCTGTAGGTTTAGCGACTGGCGCAGGAGAAGTTGTCATTGCTGTAAAATGGGCAGGCAAAAAGACAATACAATATGTTGTCAAAAAGTCGGCACTAGACGCGGCTAAACAAGGTACAACATCTGTAGACGATTTAATTAAAGTGAGTAAGCCTTACACAGGTTCTATATCTAATAGTCAAAGAGGGTCAACTGGTATTGCTAAGCCTGATAAAATTGATAATGTTATTAGCGAAAATCGCAGCTATCAAGGTATATACGATCCAAAAGAAGTCAGAACAGATTTAGAAGCAGTATATGGTCAGAATAGTGTAACATCGACCACTATTCCTAAAAAACCACATCAAGCCAGTGCTACTAGAGATGATGTCATTGTTGACGCTAATGGTAACAGAGCAGTAAAAGTGACCTCAAATGATGGAACTGTCAAAACAATACCTTATGATAATCGAGGGTTGCCAATATTTGATGATGTGTCGGTATTTAGTGCAAAGATTGATCATTCTAAGAGCTATACTGGTCAAATGAAACAAGCCTCCAAAGATATGTGGGAGTCGATTAAAGATGATCCTGTAGCTAAAAGTAAGTTTACGGAAAGACAGCTTTCCCAGTTAGAAGCTGGATCACATAAAATAAAAGGATTTACTTGGCATCATAATGCACAGTCATCACTTAATACAATGCAATTAGTGCCAGAGAAGTTCCATGATAGAAAAGCTGTTCCACACTCAGGACAAAATTCACTAAAACAGGGGAAGTAAACATGAAGGATATTAAACCCATGTGGCATGAACCTCCTATAAGTCATAAGGCTATAAAAAAGTTTATTGATAGTTTTAAATATCATTTACCAGAAAGTTTTGTTAGTGTCGTAAGTAAGTATGACTCACTTACCCCCGTTAACAATGTCTTTGACTTTATTAATGTTTATGGTCAATCTGATGAAAGAGATGTTAACTTTTTGAGTCTAAAAGAAGAAGAGTCAGAAAATATTTATGAATCTCAGTATGTTTCTAATCCTTTGCATTATGGAAC
>NZ_JAGYWV010000031.1:0-2577 GCF_019279065.1 Psychrobacter sp. BF1 | reverse complement strand
ATTATAAAATAATGCAAGTTAACTGATTGACTTATTTTGAAAAATATATTCAATTAATTTAACTACTGTATTTAGTCGATACTAAACAGAATAGATAAATCAATTTATGATGCAAGAATGGGCTGATTTTCTCTGACTTGCTATGCCTATACCGATAAAGGCTTCAAATAACTTACCTCAATACCAAAGTATCGTTTTTAAAATAAATCAACTATAGTTCCTTAATCTCTAATGAGACATAAGGCTATTAAAACTAAGACAAAGATATTAATAAATATAATTTACTCTACGGACTTCTGAGGAAAAATTTTTAAAACGAAGGTATGATTATTCATGAGGCATAATCTTCTATAATATTACTAGAGCTATATTTGAAAGCAGGTTTAAAAAGCCAACTATCAAATAATTTCAGGATAAAGTATCCAGTAGAATATCTACCTAAAAAATATTAAGCAATATCCAGAAGACTAAATATACGAAGGAGAGCAACGTTTTGGGTGTAGCGAATCAGGCATTAAGGCTGCTTTTAGACGTCTTAATATCACTAAAAAAGACTTTAAAGTATTAAAAACCTTCCACCCTAAAGAAAACTGACTATCTAATAAATATTAAAGACTTCATTATTTAAGGTTTTGCCATTGTATGCATGTATGAGCGTAGCTTTGATACTAGTACTATTCACCCTTGTGCCCACACACCCTTTGGTATGTATTGCTTCTAGCGTTATAATTGGTAAGATAAAAACATCACCAACGCATTAAAAGAATCAATGCTATTTACACTTAATATCCTTTAAAAAAATTTAATAGCGCCCTCTTCTGTTATAGAAGTGATCCAAATAAACGCTAGTTCTAACTCTTGAGGCTAAAGGTATGATGTCAAGGATAACTCTAGCTTTCACAAGGGCGTACAGACTCTGCTTAGTACATCCAGTCATAGGCTCATATTAGTATTACTCTGCAGTTCTGGTTTAAATACTATTGACAAGAATTGGGTACAGGCTAGATTTCTACATCAAGGCTCGATGGAAAATAATCAGTTCTATAATATTAAATGTGCTATTCCCATTGTGAATCTGGTGTAGTAAAACTACTGTTAAACAAATAAACTTTATCACAAGACTAATAAGAGTAATAAGAATAGCTACATTATTATATGGATTTAAGTGTATTATCTTAATCTTAATAAGGCTTTATAATTCTGATAAAAGGCGCAACAATCAGATAAAAGGTAAATATTAGCAAACATTTGTTTTAAATTATATAATATAAAACCTTAGTGATACGAAATATAAAAATAATAACTGTTCCTACTATGTACTAAATATGACGAGCGTTAGCTATAAAACACTAAAGAGGGATTAGAAAAATAACAGTGAATAAAAACTATCAATAGGTATGTAATATTTGAAATTTATAATAATAAATAAAGATTTTTTTATAGGGAAATCCTAAGATTTGGCGAGCAGAGAAGAGTGCTATGCACAGATAGAAGATAGCGGATTTTGCCACTCAATCCATAGGGAATAATAATTGAAAGCAAGGGCATCGATTAAATTTATTAAAAGACATCAAAAATTATACTTCGATATTAATGGAAGTATTTTTATCCTATATTTAAATCTTTAGAAGGGTAGTCCAGATAATAATCTAGGAGAAAAACTAGTGTGATTAGCTCATCTTTACTATATAAATGATTGGCACTTGCGATGTTTACCTGTACTTGCACTAGTAATTAGAAACCTTCTAACCTTAACAGCTACTAAAGTAGTGAAATTCAAGAATATTAAAGTAAAAGATAAAAAACTTTAATTCTAGAATTATTTTAAAATATTAATAATAAAAACAATTGGTTAGGATATTTAAGTTACAAAATTCTATATCTCTTTCAAGGAATATCTTTAAGAAAATGGGTGATTACTAAAGAGTAAATAACTTATTGAAATTGGGCATGTTCTTCAGAGCATTGACTATTCATAAAGCAGTAGCAACAATATAGATCTTGCTAGGACTGATGCAGTAACATGGAAAATTTAAGTCTGGCTAAAGGCGTCATAGCATTTAAAATTTACGAAATAAAGAAAATAAACAATCTGCTTAGAGCTGCGATTACATAAGCTAAAAAAGGCAATTAACAAAAAAATTGGGTGAAACCTATTGATTTTAATAAGAATAAAAGCAATAGCTGAAAAATAAAGTGCTGAATTAAAGCTATGATCATAGCCACATAAATTTCTTATCAGTACTTTACTTAATATAAAATAACTGGTATTCAGCAATAAGTTTTTGACACAAGATGACCATCACATAAAGGCTGTTTTTACACACGCAGGTACTAGCTATATTTTAATTAGCTTTGAATGACTTAAAAAACATCTTCCTTACAACAAGGTATAGCTACTGGATATTGAGGCGTTAAGAATCACGTTGTTTGATGAACTCTGGTCGAGCGACCTTGACACTATAGAGGAGGTAGCTAGTTGCAATGCAATTACGCCTAGCAGATTTGAAGTATAAAAATAGTCGTTAATAAAGTATACTGAAATTCACTATTGAAAAAAACACTAGGCCTTACAAG
>NZ_JAGYWV010000030.1:0-3116 GCF_019279065.1 Psychrobacter sp. BF1 | reverse complement strand
ATGTGCTGAAACTGCAAGCTACTAGAACCATATCATGCTATCTTGCACTCGAGTAAAGAAGTACTTTGCTAATTCCCGCTCATGACCTACCATTTAGCGCTTCTTTAAAACCTTTTATAGGCTATCTAAATTTAATTGACCAGTACATATAGATGAAGTCGTGAAATTAAGGTTAATGTCGGATACATCAATCAGCTAGAATAGAGTAAATACCAATTTAAACTATAACTTATTAGATGATAGACCCTTCAATATTATGGTGTTAGAAATATTAATAATATCTATATATCTAATAAATCAACTTTGCCTTGATAGGTCAAAAAAGCTCTATATGCTACTATTTACATAGCATATAGAGCTTAGTCATTAAGTTTAATTTTCTTAGGTGATGTGGTTAATACTGGGGTTTGACAATATCATCAAATATATTGGGCTAGATTACAATGAAGGGCAACTAGCGAAGCACTGCTTGGCTACAGTCTCACAAGTAAATCTCTATGATAGTTACAGTATAAATCAACTCTCTGCCACTTTTAATAGAGGTCAAACATATAAAGGTATAAATAAATGCAAGGTAAGATAATTAGCTATGACCATAAAAATAATTCAGGATGCTTAGAAGCAAGTAATGGTGAAAAATATATATTTAGTGGTTATAGCTGGTCTGAACAAAATCTGCCAGTGCCTAAAGATGAAGTAGAGTTCACTTTTTCTAGAACAGGAAGCATAGACGAGATATTCTACAGAAATAAAACGATATATAACCAAGAGTTGACTAATCCTGCTGCTACTCCAGAATCATTAAGACTTCATACTAATAACTCAACTAGCCCGATTGATATAGAACGCCTAAGATCAGCGGAATATGAAAAATATCAGGTCGAAAATAAATATGGCTTTATCAGATGGATGTTAAAAGCACTCAAAAACTTTGCCGACTTTAGTGGCCGTGCAAGAAGAAAAGAGTATTGGTATTTTTATTTAGCTACCATTATTTTAATTCAAATATCTAGAATAATCATATATATAATAAATTTAGAATATATAAGCTATGAAAGCGCATTACCTCTTCTTAGTTTTATAGCTATTATCAATTTAATGCTACTTATCCCAATTTGTGCTGTTGGAACAAGACGTTTGCATGATATTGGAAGATCAGGGTGGTGGCAATTACTATGGTTTATCCCAGTTATAGGTTGGATATTTATACTATTCTTTCTCTGTAAAAATACTTCTCCACAAAACAACAAATGGGGTCCACCAGCTAAGGTGAATAGGCTTTTATAAGAAATGCAAAGTAAAATAAAATTCTTCGAGAATTAAAATATGTTTTCAAAAACCAAGTTTTACATCCTATTGTTGCAGATGCTAATACTATTAGCGTCATCATTATCCAATGCTTCTGATATTAATTTTCAAAAATACTCTATTCCTAATCTCGGAGAAATTTCAATTCCGTTAAATATGGAGCTTCAAGGAGGAAGATATAAAGAACTTAATAACGAGGTTTTGGAAATAATTAATGCTAGAGCAGACTTAGGATTATCACCAGATAGCCGCTATGTGTTTCAGCAGAAAGGCTTGCATAGCTTCGATAAAAATGGATTTAATACTTATGCTAGAATAATTATTCATACAACATTAGGTAATTACTCTGAATACGCATCTTTGAAAGATCCTTATGCTCTTACAGCCTTTGAACGTAACCAACTAAGCCAACAACTACGTACCCAAACAACTCAATCTTTAGCTAAAATTAATATCAAAATAATACGCTGGTACGGTATTAACCCTGTGAAAATAAACGACCAAAACGCTTTAGAAGTAAGTTACTTACGGCAATTAGGCAACAACCCTTATGTTGCTGTTAGAGCGTATTATTTTGAGAATAATGATAGGGAACATCTTGTCACCGTATCTTATAGATTGAGTGATGAAAAAGTATGGAAGCCTTTGTTTATTAAGTCTCTAAAGAGCTTAAAAATAATTAGTAGATAGTTCGTAACCAACATTCTCATAGCTTGGATTAAGGCCTTAAAACAGAAAAAATTAGAACCTTTGGAACTCAGTAAAAGAATCATACTTTTCGAGTTGATCATAATTAACAGATGATTTCGTTTTGCGAAGCACTTCCATTAAATGTTCATGACCAATTTTACTATTTTCTTTCAGGGCAAGTTTGGCCGCTTCATTGACCATATAATTAATATCACTGGAAGTATAATGCGCCATCAACATGGCTATAGAGTCAAGATCCAAACCACTATCTATAGGTCGTCCTTTCAAGAGAATCTTCAGCATCTCTTTACGAGTATCAAAGTCAGGCAGAGGTATATAAACCGCTTTATCAACTCTACCAGTTCTTAGAATCGCTTTGTCTATTGCATCAGGCCTATTTGTAGCCATAATGGTAAGAATGCCTTTCTCACTACATTCTGTGAGCTGAGCGAGAAATTCATTAACTTCTGAAGAATAGTGTTGACCCATATGTGCACTATCACGACTTGGCATTACTGCATCAACCTCATCAATAAATATCACCGAAGGTGCCTTAAGGCTGGCTTCTAAAAATAGCTTACCAATCTTTTCTTGAGTGCCATGAACATAGACACTAGCCAAGTCAGAAGGCTTGATTTCAAAGAATGTATAACCTAATTCAGCAGCAAGCTGTTTTGCTATAAAAGTTTTACCACACCCAGGAGGACCATAAAACAATAAGCCGTTAAGTGGCTTAATCCCATACTCTTTATAAGCCTGCTTATTTTTTAAAGGTTCAATAATATCAGTAATTAATAGGGACTTCAGGTCCATCATCCCTGCTATTTTGTTTAGACCGACATGATCACTCTTATCCTGTGAGCCTTCTGATACCTTAAGCTTGATGTTTATTGCCTCACTATCGGGTAGCTGAATCTCATCATAATAAGGAAACTCATAGTATTGCTTTATAAATAAGTCTAACTTCTTGCTAAACTCATTCACTCCTATATTATTTAGAGCTTGAAAGACAATACTTTTTAAATCGTCCGGTATGTGCTGAGAGTAAAAGGTTGATTGACTTAGAGGGTTTGAATCTCGGTAAGAAAATATTTGATACTGTACTGCTTTGTAAGTAG